>NZ_UGTH01000003.1:0-7980 GCF_900454665.1 Peptoniphilus indolicus | reverse complement strand
CTATGGACGCCATAAGTATAGCTTTTTTCACTCTGAACTTTAGGTCTTGATCCCCCATAAATTCCATTACAATTCCACCACCCAATGACCAACCCAATATGTAAAATTCTTTTAAATCTAATTCTATTACAAACTCTCTAATATCATCTGCAAATTCAGATATACTATTTATTTTCTTATTGTAAGAACTATTCCCATACCCCCTTAAATCAGGAGCTATAACTCTATACTCTTTAGATAATTCTTCTATCATCTCTGTAAAAAAGATTGAAGAAGATATATTGCCATGTATCAATAATAAAATCGGACCTGTGCCCTTTTCTCTATAAAATATCTCTTCACCATTTATTTCTATAGTTCTACATTTCAAAATTGACCTCCAAACATATTTTAATTTTATCAAACTCACTAAATCATTACAATCGTGCCAATTGAAATTATAAAGTCCCTAATATATAATTTTTACAAAGGAGGTAGAAATGGAAGATTTTAAACATTACCTACCGTAGTCAGTACAAACCCGAATCACCACCTACAAATAATTCGCGCGGAGCTGACTAACGATTTAAGCATTGCATTTGATATATTAAATATAGGCAATTTAGTTGTTTCAGATATAACTTTTCAGTTAAATACAAAGATATATACGGTAATTTTCTATTTAATTCAAGTGAATTTTTCTATACTTCAAATCTATTGAAGTGCTTCCAGAAAAAATTTACTATGTAGAACCATTTAAAATAGACCAGAGATTTGTTGATGCTCGTGTTTAGAAGTAAGAATTAGAGAAATCACTCACCCTTGGGGTAAAAACCATGTCTACGATGCCTCCGAAGAAATTTCATACAGCTTAGCTGTTATTCCTCAAAACAAACAAATTAAAATAAACAATTTGCTTGGTAATGACATAATAGCTTATGGTGAAAATTTAAGAGTTGCTTGGAAGTGCGTATGTGGTGCTGTAAACCCTTCAGACGTTCAGGAGTGTAGACACTGTCACAGAAATAAATATTTTGTACTAAATAATTTGACCGAGTCGCTGGTTAATATGAAGATACTAAATATGCTTTCTCAAACTATAAACTTTTCTGAAGCAGGAAAAAAAGCCTTAACTGAAAATCTAACTAAGACACATCTTACAAAAATTGCTCCTTCTACAGATGTATTGGCAACTACTCGAATTAATGAAGATGAAGATAAGAGCAAAAGTAAAAATAAAGTTCTCACAAATACCCTTTTAGTTACTGTGTCTTTAATTATATTTATATTAATTTCACATCTAATAATGAATTTTAATCAGTCAAATAATTTTTATAAAGCAAAAGATTATATAGCCAAAGGGAAATATCAAGAAGCCGTTCAACTGCTAGAGAAATACAACCTTCAGATAAATTTGAAACTCAACCTTTAATAGAAAAAGCTGAAAAACTCATGGAATCAGATAATCTATTTTCAAGAGCTAAAACATATTTTGATGAAAAAAACTATACTGCAGCCTTAATAAACTATAAAAAAGTATTACCTGAGGACTTACACTATCAAGAAGCTCAAGATAAAATAAGTGAAATAGAAGAACTCGTTATAAATAGAGCAAAAAACCGTATAGAAAATGGAGACCCTTACGAAGCCGTGAATATATTATTATCCCTACAAGAAATATTACCGGAATCCGCAGAAGCATCTTCACTTCTAAGCTCTATAAAATCATCTTCGGATTATGTAAAACAAAACCCTTATGATATTGAAGAATCTCCCGAGTACAAAAAAAATCGTGCTGAAATGTCTAATATAGCAAACAATCTATTACACACTTTCCAAAAAGTACAGACAGATAAAGCCAATTTACGTACATCTCCTTCTATTGAATCTGAAATTGTAACTACGTTGCCAATTGATTCCGATCTATATGTAAAAAATACAAAAATTGAAGGGATAGAACGCATTTGGTGTGAAGTAGAGGCACTCGACTCTTCAACAGGAGAAAGATATCAAGGTTGGATATCCAATAAAGTTATGGATAAAGATAACGCCAGTAAAAATACAGTTTCTGTTTCAAAATTCTAACAAAAAAACTGTATCAAAAAGACTTCAAAAGCAACAAAGCTTTTGGATTTTTTTGATACAGTAAAATTTACATCTCTTATAATAGTTCTAAATAATTTACAACCGGTTCTTCATAAGGATGACACTCTTTAATTACATCTTTTACAAAATCCAGTTCCGCAGACCTTATTCTAAACTCTAATCTTACTTCCCTTATTTCACTAACTACGCCAATTTCTCCGGTGTATGGATTTGCCCCTTCAATAGGTCTAAAGTGACCAGTGACATTTGAAGTTGCAAATACATAGTCATAATTTCCATCTCTAAGGATTCCTTCCTCATTAAGAGCATTGACTAACTTTATGACATTCTCTTCAGGTATATAAACTTCTACTTTTATATATTCTCTCACATAATCACCCCTTAATAAATATGCCATTATTATATATTAGCCTATAATATCACTTCAACTAAGAAGAAAATAAGAAAGATTTAAAATTTTATTAAATTTTGAACTTACTCATTCTTACCATTCTATTTAATGTCGATATCCCAAGTATTATACACAGCAATATTTCATCACTTTTTACATTATCATGCTCTTTAAGATAATCAATATGCTTGCGTTAATATTTTTAGTTAAGTATTTTATTTCCCATATGTAAAAATTAAGTTTAGATTGATTTTAATAATTTATAGATTCTCTTGATTATTTGCTTTTTCTAAAATCGGCTGAAATAGTTCTTCCTCAGCTTTCTTTCTAGCTCTGATAGCATCTTCTTTTTTCTTAAATGTTCCAAGTGTATATCTCTTTCTTCTTAATGTAATATAAGAAATCCACTTTCCATTTTTAGTTTGACTGACACCTCTTACTCCACTGGTATTATTTGATGGAATCTTTCCCGTTAGTAAGTATGGTAAAGCTCCGTCTACATAGTTATATTTGCGTTCATTACTAAGATGCCCACAACTAAGTGTATGTCCGCTGATTAGGTTGGATCTGGATACATAAGTATACTTACCGCAAGAACATAGACAAAGGTACTTTTCTCTATTTTTATCAAATGAGATAATTGTAAGCTCTCCAAATTTTTGCCCTAATAAATCTTCATATTTATGATTCCCGCAGTCTTTGACATATCCTCTGTCCAATTGCTTTTTAGTGGCTTCAATGTATTTTCCGCATTTAAGACACCTACATTTCCAAACTATTAAACCATCTTCACGTTTTTCAGTTTTCTCTTCAACTATAAGGTCGTGATATATTTTCCCTACTATGTTTTTATAACTATTGGCAATCTCCGCTCCTCTACATCCACAGCTCACTGTCCTCCCTGAAACAAGATTACTATAATATACATCAATAGTGTTTCCGCAATCACAAATACATTTACATTTTTTGTACTTGCCTTTTTTATAAACAGATATCACTTTTAGTTTCCCAAACCTTTTCCCTATTAGTTCGTCGTTTTTATCTATTTCTTTTAAATCCTTTGATACCATATCTACAAAAATCTTCTTTTTTCAAAAAACCTCTCTTAAATTTTATTTCTTCAATAATCAATTAAGAAAAATTCAGCTATTTTTCAATTTCTTTGCATAATATATTTATTACCTTGACTCATACAAGCCAATAATAATAGATTCTAATTCTATACAAGTAACTATTATTGAACAATTTAACTCCTATTCTTTTAATTAATTCAACTTCTATTAACAGACTTTTATAAATTTAAAAATTACAAATAGCAACTCATAAAATATAATTTTGTCTTTAATGCTCTATATAAATCAATTCCTATTCCCAAGCTCTATTATTTCTCCTTTTCTTGCCCTTAATGTAAACAAATCTAGGGTTAAAATGTCAAGAATTTTAGACTTTGAATTCCGCTTTGTAGTATAATATTTAAAATAGGTTTATTATGAACTTTATTATGGATTTAATGGATTTATTAAATGTTGAGCAGATATTTGATTTATAGGTTTTTATCTGTAAATCAAAGTCTAGTATTTTTTACACTTCTCTCAAATAGTATCCCTTTTCTTTCACCCAATTAGAAAAAGTAGTATGACTCACTCCCAAAACTTTAGCTCCTTTTCTAAGACTTATTTCATTTCTACTCCATTTTTCTGCTAAATTATAAAACTCTTTTGGTATTTCCTTTTTAACCCTGCCAAATTTGACTCCTCTTTTTTTAGCTTCTCTTATGCCTTCCATTTGTCTTTGATGGATATTTTCTCTTTCTATTTGAGCAACATAAGATAATATTTGAAGAACTATATCAGCTATAAATTTCCCTGTTAAATCATTGACTTTAGCTCTTGTGTCAAGAAGTGGAAAATCCAAGACAATAATATCTGCATTTTTTTCCTTGGTAATTTTATTCCATTCTTTTATAATTTCATCATAGTTTCTTCCCAACCTATCTATTGATTTTATATAGAGTTCATCCCCTTCCTTTATTCTTTTTATAAGTCTTTTATATTTTTTCCTATTAAAATCTTTACCACTTGCTTTATCAATGTATATTTTATTTATTTCAATTCCCTCTTCTAGAATAGCTGACATTTGCCTATCTACATTTTGTTCTTTGGTTGATACTCTTACGTAGCCATATTTCACCTTTTTCCCTCCCATTCCCATAGAAAAATATGTATTTACTTTTTCTGCAAATCAAATACCATAGTTTGATAAAATTTGCTATTCATAATTTAAATTTAAACCCTACTATTAATTTGATGTCTCTAGATTCTAGAGCTATACATTAAACTATTCCATACACTATAATATATTTTCTTGTTATAAATTAAAATATTTATATACTTATTAAACTTAATATTTTTATTGTCATTTTTAACATTGCTCTAAATTTTCACATAAGAAAAGGACGATAATCACTCTATCATCCTTGACTTAACAGGTGGTAAAAATATAGAAACTAGTTTCAAATAAATTTTTACTGATCTAAACCCTTATACTTTTTCAAATGTATATAATTAAAATTTATCCTATTTCTAAAAAGTTTTTGCTATATAAAAAGTATCCTTACTTAAAATTGTATTCCCGACAATATCATATATAATGTATTTGAGGTGATTAAATGAAAATTCTTTGTGCCGGTCCAACTTCAATATCCCCTGAAGTTTTAAATGCACTTTCTAAATCAAAAACAAACCCCGACTTAGACCCGGAGTATCAAGTTTTTCACAGAAGCGTTGAAAAAAAGATTTCAAAATTACTAAATACAGAAGCTACTTCTTTTTTCATGCTTGGCGAGGGAATTATGGGACTTGAAGCAGCCATAATTTCACTTGTGGAGCCACAAGATAGAGTCTTAGTACTATCAAATGGTTTCTTTGGCGCCGGCTTTGCAGACTATGTAAAGTTTGCCGGTGGAACCCCTGTCGTGTTGGAGTTTGATTTTAGAAATGGCATTGATGTAAATAAACTGGATTCGTTCTTACAACAAGATTCAAACTTCAAACTTGCAACTTTCGTGCACTGTGAAACTCCTTCAGGACTTACCAATGATTTAAACGAAATAGTCAGCGTACTAAAAAAATACAACATACTTACAATAGCTGATTGTGTTTCTTCACTGGGTGGAGAAGCTATCGACTTTGATGAAAGCGGCTTAGATGTGTTGCTCGGAGGAAGCCAAAAATGTCTTTCAGCGCCGGTTGGAATAACCATAGTTACTATTTCAGATAGAGCCAAAAAAGTCATTGATGACAGAAAAACTCCCGTAATTTCATACTATATGAACTTTAAAAACTACTATGATTTTAAAGGCGCACCTTTCTGTTACACAATGAATGAAAATTTAATTTATGCAATGGACATTGCACTTGAAGAGCTATTTAACAGAAATTCAATAGAACTTCACAAAACTTACGCTGATATAACTCGAGAAATAATTCAATCAGCAGGACTTGAACTCTATGCAAAAAATTGCCGTTCTAATACTGTAACAGCCGTACTGATGCCAAATGAAATTGAATCCGAAAGTCTTCTTAAATTGATGAGACAGAAATATATTGCCATATCAAAAGGCGTTGGAAATATGAGTGAAAAACTTTTTAGAATCGGACACATGGGTCAAAATATTTCAAAAGATAACTTTAAAGCTCTCTTCAAAGCTTTAGATGAATGTTTTAAAGAGCTTGGAGTTGAGTTAAAAATATCTCTCTATGACTCTTTTTGTGAAAAAATAGGCGAAGTATAATAACTTCGCCCAAACTTATCTTATTCAATCTTTATTTCTTAGTAAGTTAAAAAAATAACTCAAAGATGCTACTATCATTACAGATAATAACAATCTAATCTTTAAGTCGTTTTCATTTGCAATCATATTTGAAAAGATTGCAAATGCTATAAAATAATAACTTCCCTTTAAAAATTTGTTTTTTAACATATTATTTAAATGTCTTTTCTCCCGGTATTATTGCACTTACAATGCCAAGAACTGCCGCTCCTATCAATGAACCTATAATTCCAGATGAAAATCCACTTACCAATTTACCGGTAATATAAATTACAGCCGCTCCTACCAAAAATCCTGAAGCGCCTCTTCCAGCTGAAGACGTTCTCAAATTTGTGTAATTACCTATTAACCAATCCAAACCACCCATTACAATCGCAGCCATTATCGCCGCTGAAAAATTTGAAACTCTCATAGGACTAAGAGCTGCTGCTATTGCTATTGCCAATGCACTTACAAGCACTTTTATAATTAATTTCATTTTCAACCTCCATATTTAAGTATTTTATACCACTTATAGAAAATTATAAACAATACCATATAAATAAATTCCTCTTGTTTAAAGAAATGAATACATATATAAAAAATGTATCAACCCTTTATCTTTGTTAAGAATTTAGGTTGATACATAAAATAGTTAATAAACTTTAATAATTTTTAATTAAGTTCTACTAAGACTAACTGCTATTCTATTATGATATCTTAATTAATGCTTCAATATTAATCTAAGCATCTTACATTTATAATTTATCTTACATGAATTTCTTTTGTTATAAATCTATTTCCTCTTTTTTTAATAAAAGAATTTGTAACTGAGAAATTAAATGAATTAATATCTTCTTCGTTGGTGTTACCTCTTCTTATAATTCTTCCCCCCTCAAAATTTTCAGCTTTCCAAGGGCTTCCATCTGCATTTACCATCTCAACACTATAATAAATTGTCAGTCCGTCCTTTTCTTTGGGAAGATCCTTCCAAACTAAAGTATCTTTTCCATATTCAAGTTTTGTAGGTCCTTTAACAATTTGTTGCCATTCATTAATTTAAAATACACATCAGGTAAATTATTTTTATCAATATATTCTCCTTCCCAATTTGCCTTAACAGAAACATCTACTTTAGGATTATAATTTCCTGCTTTTCCTTCCGTTCTAGACTTTTCAGTTAATTTGTATTTAATGACAAAATTGTAGTCAGAAACCTTTTCAATTTTATCTAACTCCCAATCCTTATTATATCCTGCCAGTTCATAATCATGTCTTCTATTATACTGAGCCTGAATATCATAGTTGATTATATTCCCAGAACTGTCATACTTTGGCATGTTATAAAAAGTTCCTTTATTCGAAAAATCTATCTCTATCCTTGTTCCCATTTTAGGGTAACCATTATCATATTAGGCGCAACTCCATTTACTAATAACTGAACAAATTTATTATCAATAGGATAAATATTGCTTTCTTCAAATTCATATTTGACATTTATATCTACAGTATCAAGCAACTTATCTGTTTTTTTATAAACTTGGAATGTTCTTACCTGATCCTTATAACTAAGCTCGTACTAAATTCTGATGGAACTGCTATGTATTCAGAGTCCTCAAGACTAATCTTAAAATTATAAACTTTCCCTAAATTCAAGTCATTATAAATTCAAGTTCATTAAAATCACTTTGTT
>NZ_UGTH01000004.1:0-6111 GCF_900454665.1 Peptoniphilus indolicus | reverse complement strand
TATATCTAATATCTGCTGAGCAACTACTTAGCCTATTTTAATAAGTAATAAATACAAATATTTTATTAAAACAGAATATAATAAAATCAAAGGTAATTTCAAAACGATATGATACTCCATAAGTAGACAAGGTAAATAACCAAAACTACTTATGGAGTTTTTTATTATTTGAAAATTTTAAGGAGGAATTAGAGTGGATGAAAATAATAGATTTTGATTTTCAATAGGATTAAGCCAATTTAAGGTCTGAATTGAAAGCCTGGTAGATCTATACAAATATCTTTTCATCTGATTAATTATTTTTTCAAGCTCTTACATACTTTTGATACTTTTTGCCCTATTTATCTTCAAACATGGCTAAATTTGTAAAAGTCAATTCTTCTGTAGATGCTCTATATACTGATTTTAAATCTTTCATTACTCCTTTTATATCTTTGAAATATACATATTTGGAGAGATTTCTTATTTGATGGATTATACATTTTTGTATCTCTGCTTTTGGATATACAACTTCTATTACTTGTGGTTTAAAGAATCCTTTTCTATCTCTTAGAATACTTAAGTCTATATATCCATAGGATTATTTAACAGTTTTTTTGCTTGAAGTGTTTCTTGCATTAAAGGTTAATGGATTTTCATCATATTCATAGGGTAAATGAGCATCTAATTCAGCTTTTAATATTTGTTTCATTGTATCACGTAAAAGATCTTTTAGAGCTTTTTGCAGGTCATATATTACTTCTGGTTGAAATTCTTCAATTAACATCTTAGATATTTTGTTTAACTTTGTTTATGGTCTCTTTCTTGGCATAAAAATTCCTCCTGATTAGTTATTGTTTACCATAATCAGGAGGTTATATACACAAAATTTTACACAATCTCGAAGAACTGTAAAAAAAAGTAGACTTTGATTTACAGATAAAAACCTATAAATCAAATATCTGCTCAACATTTAATAAATCCATTAAATCCATAATAAAGTTCATAATAAACCTATTTTAAATATTATACTACAAAGCGGAATTCAAAGTCTAAAATTCTTGACATTTTAACCCTAGATTTGTTTACATTAAGGGCAAGAAAAGGAGAAATAATAGAGCTTGGGAATAGGAATTGATTTATATAGAGCATTAAAGACAAAATTATATTTTATGAGTTGCTATTTGTAATTTTTAAATTTATAAAAGTCTGTTAATAGAAGTTGAATTAATTAAAAGAATAGGAGTTAAATTGTTCAATAATAGTTACTTGTATAGAATTAGAATCTATTATTATTGGCTTGTATGAGTCAAGGTAATAAATATATTATGCAAAGAAATTGAAAAATAGCTGAATTTTTCTTAATTGATTATTGAAGAAATAAAATTTAAGAGAGGTTTTTTGAAAAAAGAAGATTTTTGTAGATATGGTATCAAAGGATTTAAAAGAAATAGATAAAAACGACGAACTAATAGGGAAAAGGTTTGGGAAACTAAAAGTGATATCTGTTTATAAAAAAGGCAAGTACAAAAAATGTAAATGTATTTGTGATTGCGGAAACACTATTGATGTATATTATAGTAATCTTGTTTCAGGGAGGACAGTGAGCTGTGGATGTAGAGGAGCGGAGATTGCCAATAGTTATAAAAACATAGTAGGGAAAATATATCACGACCTTATAGTTGAAGAGAAAACTGAAAAACGTGAAGATGGTTTAATAGTTTGGAAATGTAGGTGTCTTAAATGCGGAAAATACATTGAAGCCACTAAAAAGCAATTGGACAGAGGATATGTCAAAGACTGCGGGAATCATAAATATGAAGATTTATTAGGGCAAAAATTTGGAGAGCTTACAATTATCTCATTTGATAAAAATAGAGAAAAGTACCTTTGTCTATGTTCTTGCGGTAAGTATACTTATGTATCCAGATCCAACCTAATCAGCGGACATACACTTAGTTGTGGGCATCTTAGTAATGAACGCAAATATAACTATGTAGACGGAGCTTTACCATACTTACTAACGGGAAAGATTCCATCAAATAATACCAGTGGAGTAAGAGGTGTCAGTCAAACTAAAAATGGAAAGTGGATTTCTTATATTACATTAAGAAGAAAGAGATATACACTTGGAACATTTAAGAAAAAAGAAGATGCTATCAGAGCTAGAAAGAAAGCTGAGGAAGAACTATTTCAGCCGATTTTAGAAAAAGCAAATAATCAAGAGAATCTATAAATTATTAAAATCAATCTAAACTTAATTTTTACATATGGGAAATAAAATACTTAACTAAAAATATTAACGCAAGCATATTGATTATCTTAAAGAGCATGATAATGTAAAAAGTGATGAAATATTGCTGTGTATAATACTTGGGATATCGACATTAAATAGAATGGTAAGAATGAGTAAGTTCAAAATTTAATAAAATTTTAAATCTTTCTTATTTTCTTCTTAGTTGAAGTGATATTATAGGCTAATATATAATAATGGCATATTTATTAAGGGGTGATTATGTGAGAGAATATATAAAAGTAGAAGTTTATATACCTGAAGAGAATGTCATAAAGTTAGTCAATGCTCTTAATGAGGAAGGAATCCTTAGAGATGGAAATTATGACTATGTATTTGCAACTTCAAATGTCACTGGTCACTTTAGACCTATTGAAGGGGCAAATCCATACACCGGAGAAATTGGCGTAGTTAGTGAAATAAGGGAAGTAAGATTAGAGTTTAGAATAAGGTCTGCGGAACTGGATTTTGTAAAAGATGTAATTAAAGAGTGTCATCCTTATGAAGAACCGGTTGTAAATTATTTAGAACTATTATAAGAGATGTAAATTTTACTGTATCAAAAAAATCCAAAAGCTTTGTTGCTTTTGAAGTCTTTTTGATACAGTTTTTTTGTTAGAATTTTGAAACAGAAACTGTATTTTTACTGGCGTTATCTTTATCCATAACTTTATTGGATATCCAACCTTGATATCTTTCTCCTGTTGAAGAGTCGAGTGCCTCTACTTCACACCAAATGCGTTCTATCCCTTCAATTTTTGTATTTTTTACATATAGATCGGAATCAATTGGCAACGTAGTTACAATTTCAGATTCAATAGAAGGAGATGTACGTAAATTGGCTTTATCTGTCTGTACTTTTTGGAAAGTGTGTAATAGATTGTTTGCTATATTAGACATTTCAGCACGATTTTTTTTGTACTCGGGAGATTCTTCAATATCATAAGGGTTTTGTTTTACATAATCCGAAGATGATTTTATAGAGCTTAGAAGTGAAGATGCTTCTGCGGATTCCGGTAATATTTCTTGTAGGGATAATAATATATTCACGGCTTCGTAAGGGTCTCCATTTTCTATACGGTTTTTTGCTCTATTTATAACGAGTTCTTCTATTTCACTTATTTTATCTTGAGCTTCTTGATAGTGTAAGTCCTCAGGTAATACTTTTTTATAGTTTATTAAGGCTGCAGTATAGTTTTTTTCATCAAAATATGTTTTAGCTCTTGAAAATAGATTATCTGATTCCATGAGTTTTTCAGCTTTTTCTATTAAAGGTTGAGTTTCAAATTTATCTGAAGGTTGTATTTTCTCTAGCAGTTGAACGGCTTCTTGATATTTCCCTTTGGCTATATAATCTTTTGCTTTATAAAAATTATTTGACTGATTAAAATTCATTATTAGATGTGAAATTAATATAAATATAATTAAAGACACAGTAACTAAAAGGGTATTTGTGAGAACTTTATTTTTACTTTTGCTCTTATCTTCATCTTCATTAATTCGAGTAGTTGCCAATACATCTGTAGAAGGAGCAATTTTTGTAAGATGTGTCTTAGTTAGATTTTCAGTTAAGGCTTTTTTTCCTGCTTCAGAAAAGTTTATAGTTTGAGAAAGCATATTTAGTATCTTCATATTAACCAGCGACTCGGTCAAATTATTTAGTACAAAATATTTATTTCTGTGACAGTGTCTACACTCCTGAACGTCTGAAGGGTTTACAGCACCACATACGCACTTCCAAGCAACTCTTAAATTTTCACCATAAGCTATTATGTCATTACCAAGCAAATTGTTTATTTTAATTTGTTTGTTTTGAGGAATAACAGCTAAGCTGTATGAAATTTCTTCGGAGGCATCGTAGACATGGTTTTTACCCCCAAGGTGAGTGATTTCTCTAATTCTTACTTCTAAACCACGAGCATCAACAAATCTCTGGTCTATTTTAAATGGTTCTACATAGTAAATTTTTTCTGGAAGCACTTCAATAGATTTTGAAGTATAGAAAAATTCACTTGAATTAAATAGAAAATTACCGTATATATCTTTGTATTTAACTGAAAAAGTTATATCTGAAACAACTAAATTGCCTATATTTAATATATCAAATGCAATGCTTAAATCGTTAGTCAGCTCCGCGCGAATTATTTGTAGGTGGTGATTCGGGTTTGTACTGACTACGGTAGGTAATGTTTTAAAATCTTCCATTTCTACCTCCTTTGTAAAAATTATATATTAGGGACTTTATAATTTCAATTGGCACGATTGTAATGATTTAGTGAGTTTGATAAAATTAAAATATGTTTGGAGGTCAATTTTGAAATGTAGAACTATAGAAATAAATGGTGAAGAGATATTTTATAGAGAAAAGGGCACAGGTCCGATTTTATTATTGATACATGGCAATATATCTTCTTCAATCTTTTTTACAGAGATGATAGAAGAATTATCTAAAGAGTATAGAGTTATAGCTCCTGATTTAAGGGGGTATGGGAATAGTTCTTACAATAAGAAAATAAATAGTATATCTGAATTTGCAGATGATATTAGAGAGTTTGTAATAGAATTAGATTTAAAAGAATTTTACATATTGGGTTGGTCATTGGGTGGTGGAATTGTAATGGAATTATGGGGGATCAAGACCTAAAGTTCAGAGTGAAAAAAGCTATACTTATGGCGTCCATAGGAGTGTATGGTGCTGAACTTCCACTGACAACGGGAATGAAGGGCATTGGCAATCAAATATACAATGTTAATTTTACTCTAACTCAAAGTTTAGTTAAATATAATCCGATAACTTCTTTTTTAGAACATGCTAATGAAGCTATAAAGTACAGGGGAATGAGTGGAATACTGAAGAGCTTGGTATATACAGAAAATTATCCGGGTGATGAGATATATGATAGAAATTTACAAGATACTGTAAAACAAAGATGCTTGTCTGAAGCTGGGAATGCAGTTGGAAATTTTAGATTTAACAAAACAATTAGAGAGAATATACCGATTTTAATTGTTCATGGCACTGGAGATAAGGTTGTGGATTCATTGATAGCTAAAGTAAATAAAAATTATTTTTCCAAACAAGCTGAGCTGATAATGTACGATAACTGTGGACATGCTATAATGACGGATAAATATGAAGAGTTAATTAAAGATATAAGGAATTTTTGCAAATAAAATAAATTATTAAAATAAAGAGGTTCAAGATGAAGATGTTTTTAAAAATAGTTTTATTACTAATATTTATTATAGTACCTTTTGGCACATTTTTAATTGAATCTTTTAGAGAAATACCTGAAGATGTTTCATACAAGAGTTTAGAGCACCACGGAGATTTTAACTTTTTATATGATTTAACTTATTCTGACATCAAAGGAGACAGAAAGTCGGAACAGGAAATTTTTTCAAATGTATATAAATTAATAGATGAGGCAGAAAACTTTTTATTGTTAGATTTTTTCTTATTTAACGATGATTACGACAAGGATAAGTATGATATGCCGTCGCTTTCAAATGAACTTACAGAAACTCTTTTGAAGAAAAAAGCAAAGAATCCTAATTTGCCTATAGTGTTGATAACAGACCCTATAAATACTTTTTTGGTGGATATATGCCGGAGAACTTCAGAAAGTTAAAAGAGGCCAACATAGAAGTTTTGGTTACTGATTTAGATGCAATAAAGGATTCAAATCCTTTATATACAAGTTTTTATAGAGCATATTTTAGAAATTTACCGTCCGGTAAAGGGAAGTTTCTTCCGAATTTATTTATAAAGGGAGAAAAAGTCTCTATTTCAGAATATACAAAGCTTTTAAATTTCAAAGCCAATCATAGAAAAGTTG
>NZ_UGTH01000002.1:0-15789 GCF_900454665.1 Peptoniphilus indolicus | reverse complement strand
CAGTTGTACCTGTAACTAGAGCTTTTAACCCGTCTCTTTGTACATATCCCTTAAGAGTCAGAGCATAATCGTTCCAGGCCTCTTGATTTAATTTTGTTAAATCCACAGGATATTTACTAAATTTCTCTGTGAGTTTAATATTTAGATCTTTATCAACATCTGCCACTTTATATATATCAAAGTCTGCATTAGATAATTTCTTTCCATCATTCTGATAGTCTATAATAAATTGAACGTATTTATCTATATCAAAGTCGCTACTTGCCAAAGCATCTAAGGGAAATATCATAAGACTAATTATTAAGCACATAAGAAATAATGGTAGGATTTTTTTATTTTATTCATCTTTCACCTCCAATAAATCTTGCTTAAAGCAAATTTTTAATTTTTATCTTTTTTTCTATTTTGGTTTAAAGATATTAGATCTTTTATAATTGTAAATAGAATGATAAGAAATACACTCAAGAAAATTATCATCTTAATTAGATGTGTTTTTATATTTTTTTCCGCTTTTCAAGAGTTTTTACTTCTTTATGGTTTGTATCTTTTATTATTCTTTCCCCTCTTACTAGAAGCCTATGAGTATTTATTCCGTAAGGGGTGCATGTAAACATGGTTACATATTCTTTGTCCTCTTCTATTTTTAAGGCTTCTGCTTCTTTTGGTAAAACAGTAATAATTTGATTTATTTTATAGGTTAGATCATCACCTAATACAGATAAGATGAACTCGTCCCCAATTTTCAGCTTATTTAAATCGGTAAACAGTTTGGCTGACGGCAGTCCGCTGTGGGTTGATATAACGGTATGAGTACCCTTACCTCCTACCGGTAAAGATGACCCCGGCAGGTGTCCAACTCCTACTTGGATAACCCCCTCGTTTACATCGTGGTAGATAGGAAGGTTTATATTTATTTTGTCTATCGTGACTGTTCCCATCATTCCGTTTTTAAAAGGGTCCAGGTTTTCTCTATATCCTATGAGTGAAAGAGGATTGGATAATGGATGTTCTATCTTTAATAAATTTTGATTGTACTTATCCGCCCTTTCTTTTATTTGCTCAATCTCCAGCCCTTCAAACTGACTTAGTGCTTCTTGGTATTCAACAATCGCTCTGGATTGAGTGATGCTGTTGACATAGTCGCTGATAGTAGGGTAGAAGAAAATACTACAACCTATTAATAAAAGAACACGAAAAAAAATTGATTTGCTTTTTTCCATAAATAATTTTTATTTGAACAGAGCCGGATAACCGGCTCTACCCAAGATTTTTTAGTTCCTTTCTTTTTTTACTTTTCCTTTTGCAAGACTATATAGTGCGATTAGGATGATTGCTCCACCTAGAACTGCAAATAGGGTTGTACCCATACCGCCTGTGCCAGGAAGTGCTATACCGCTTGAGTTTGCTATCTTGGATTCAGCTTCCATTTTTAATGTACTTGTACTTGAATCATCATCTGTTAGCGTAACCTCTGTATCTGTTGTTAGTAGGTTATATCCGTCCGGTGCTTTTGTTTCCTTTAGGAAAAATGTTCCGGCTGCTAGACCTTTAAACTCAGCTTTACCTTCAAAATCCGTATAAACAACTGTAGCATGGTTAATATCATCAACCCAAATAACTTCTTTTTTATCGCTACTCTCATTTAACTTATAGTATTTAACTTTGTTGCCTCCTTCTTTTTTGTATAAAACAAATTCGGCATTTTGAAGTTTTTTCCCCTCATTATCTTTTTCATGTTTTATCAGCTTAATTTTCCCTGTATAAACTTTTACAGTAACCTTTGGTGTTTTTTCTTTTGAATCATTATTTTTAGGGTCATTGCTGTATTCTAATTCAACTTCGTTTGGGTTACCAGTATTTCCTACTAGAGCATCTTTTCCTATTTTAGCTTGATAGGTAATTTCAAGTTTTTTATTTACATCTTCTTGTAGCTCTTTCATATTGAAAAATATCTTTAAAACAGTTGAACCATCTGTTCCCGCTGATTTTTCATAATAATAGTTTGCACTTTTTTCTATACCTACAGTTTGTTCTTGTTTATCTCCAATTTTTACTTTTATAGTATCTGTATCAAGTTCAAGTCCCTTTGAAAGGGTATCTGTTACAAAAAATTCATACTTATCATATCCTGTTGTATCGGGAATCTTAGATTCAAGTGTAAATTTAACCGGCTTACTATAGTCTTCAGACTTTTTATCCACTTTTTTCGTTATAGTTGGATACTTACCTTTTGAGTTCACTGTTACTTCTGGTAAGGTTGATGTTAAAGATACGATTGAACCATGCTTCTCACCTGTTGGTTCTGTAGCTCCTTCCGGACTAACCATGTAGTAACCAAGCTCTAGGTTTTCAAAAACTAATGTTTCTCCCTGTGCCGTTTTTACTTCGGTTTTATTCATCTTACTTAGTTGACTCTGTGCAGCTTTTGCAAAGTCTTTAATATTCGCTTCAGTGATATTAATATATTTTACCTTGCCATCTACTGTTATAGGGTTTAATTCTCCTGTATTGTCATTAACGATATAACTTTTTCCAGCGCCATTTTCAAAGAAATCTTTCCAATCTTCTGCAATGGTATAAGAAACATTTTTGTTTTCATCTTCGCCTGTATAAGTTAAATCAAAGATTTTATAAATAGCATATTTCTTATCCTTTATTGTTTTATTTACTGTAATTTTCCCCTGATTAGCAATTGCATAAGCAAAAGCCTTCTCACTTCCAAACCCTACTGATAGAATCATTACTAGCGCCATCATTATAGCTAGTAAACTTTTAATTTTTTTTGTCATGTTTTCCTCCTTGTGACTTGATTTTAAGTTTTTTTTGCTTAATAAAGACCTGTGTCATATAGATTTACCTGTCATTAATTAGTTGTACTGATTTAATATCTAAGCTTTAAAACCACATCAAAAATACCTAAAATTAATAGTATGTCTCTATTTAATTATTGCCTTTTAACTCCTCCTTCTTGTAATTTTTGTGGTTTGATTCTACCTTAACTGTCAATAATGTTAGACTTTAATTGGCAATAATTTTAGGAAATAAAATACAAACTGTGATATACTAATAAAGTACATATAGATGTTAAATTTACTGTTTTATAAAAGATTACTATCACTAAATTAGTATGTGATTTATATGTAAATAAAAGTCTACTTTTTTTTACAGTTCTTCGAGATTGTGTAAAATTTTGTGTATATAACCTCCTGATTATGGTAAACAATAACTAATCAGGAGGAATTTTTATGCCAAGAAAGAGACCATAAACAAAGTTAAACAAAATATCTAAGATGTTAATTGAAGAATTTCAACCAGAAGTAATATATGACCTGCAAAAAGCTCTAAAAGATCTTTTACGTGATACAATGAAACAAATATTAAAAGCTGAATTAGATGCTCATTTACCCTATGAATATGATGAAAATCCATTAACCTTTAATGCAAGAAACACTTCAAGCAAAAAAACTGTTAAATAATCCTATGGATATATAGACTTAAGTATTCTAAGAGATAGAAAAGGATTCTTTAAACCACAAGTAATAGAAGTTGTATATCCAAAAGCAGAGATACAAAAATGTATAATCCATCAAATAAGAAATCTCTCCAAATATGTATATTTCAAAGATATAAAAGGAGTAATGAAAGATTTAAAATCAGTATATAGAGCATCTACAGAAGAATTGACTTTTACAAATTTAGCCATGTTTGAAGATAAATAGGGCAAAAAGTATCAAAAGTATGTAAGAGCTTGAAAAAATAATTAATCAGATGAAAAGATATTTGTATAGATCTACCAGGCTTTCAATTCAGACCTTAAATTGGCTTAATCCTATTGAAAATCAAAATCTATTATTTTCATCCACTCTAATTCCTCCTTAAAATTTTCAAATAATAAAAAACTCCATAAGTAGTTTTGGTTATTTACCTTGTCTACTTATGGAGTATCATATCGTTTTGAAATTACCTTTGATTTTATTATATTCTGTTTTAATAAAATATTTGTATTTATTACTTATTAAAATAGGCTAAGTAGTTGCTCAGCAGATATTAGATATAAGATAAAATATATAATATGAAGTGGAATATTCCATGTAACATATTTTTCAATCTGATTCATTTCTACTTTCTTTCCGCTATTTACCAAATTCTCTACTTCCCCAAAACCTGTTAATGTATGCAACACCAACATTATAATTGGAACAATTAAGCTAAAGCATAATGGGTTAAAACCTTTATTGTAATTTAAAATCAAAGATATGATTGATACTATTATTTGCCCAAGTAATATAATAGAGTGATTTATTTTAACATTAGTATTTGAACGAAAAGATGAATAATCTTGAAATCCGCTTAATATCTTATTTTTTAAGATATAATTAAAATAGCTCCCCAATGTAACTGTATACATAAGCATCATTCCTGACATAATAGCCGTATATATAATTTGTATCTTCAAAATAATAAAATCCAAAAAATTACCTCCAATTTTATCTATTTTATATTATTATATGCTATTTCATCCTTTTAATAACGGTCTTTCCGCTTAGTTTCACCCTTCCATATCTTTATGTATATCTTCTATACCAAGTATATTCTTCTTGTCATAATTCTCAAGGGACTTGTAGTTCTTATGTTTTGTAATATAGTATTTATATGATACATAAGATCTTACGCCTCTAAGTTGAAAAATGTATTTGCCCCATCCATTACGATAATCTCTCCTTGGATCATCAGTTCTTTGCCTGTCCTTTGGTATTCATCTTCTCTAACTTCTAAAAAATCAATTGTATCAAGTAGTGCTGTGAAGTTATTTTCTTCTCTTGGAGCTTCATAGAAGATGTAGCCTATAATTTCTTTGTAGTAAAGTTTTTCAGCTTTCACTTAAAAATCCTCAACTGCTTTTCACCTTGTCATTTTGTATTTTCAATATTTGTCTGAAATAATTTCAAAATATCTTTTTAATAACGCATATAGGAAAAGAAATTTTATTTCTTAGAATTCTTGAAATCTATCGTATTTTGGTATGAAATTAAGAAAAAGATATGTTATGTTACACTTTTAGCAATCATCACGCCAACTGGTGCAAGCCCTCCATATATCAGTTTCATTTCAACTACTGAAAATCCATATTCCTCAATAAATTCTTCAAATTGCTTTTTATTCCATTCTTGATACATCTTAAATCCTAAAATGGACATAATCATTTTTATAATTTTTCTTTGTTTCCCCTCTTTCCATAGAAAAGTAGGAGCAAATAAAATACCATTAGATTTTAATACCCTAGATATTTCTTTCATTGCCTCATCCGGCTTAGGCATAATGTGAAGTGCATTAGCTATTACAACACAATCAAATTTTCCATCTGCAAAAGATAATGATGTTGCATCAGCTATTTCAAATGTAAGGTTTTTGTATTTTCCACGCTTCCTTGCCTCCACAATCATTTGTTCAGAGAAGTCTGTTGCAATCCAACTTTTAGTATACCTTGAAAGACTAAACGACAGTTGCCCTGATCCACAAGCAAGTTCAAGTATATTCATATCTTTATTCAAATAATGACAAATATTTCCGCAAATTTTATCATAAACTTTTTTATCTTTTTTAATAAAAGCGTTATATAGTTTGGCAAATTTATCCCAAAATTTTTTATTATTTTTAATACTCACTGTCAGTACTCCTTTAATATAAATTATCATATCAATTTTTATCTTATTTTCTCATTGATATCTTGTAAAAAAGCTATAACGGTTGCTCTAAGATTTAACTGCATCGGGTGATATGTATTCTAAAATTTTTAAATTCCACTCCAATCCAGAAATCAAAGCCGGATTTTATATATTTGAAGATCCTATATAAGCTGATGAATATCCCGTACTTCTTTCAAAACAATAAGATTTTACGTGCAGTCAGTTCTGTTTGTATCATATAAAATTTCAACTTCAGTATTTGGCAACTTTAAAAGCTCAACTATTGCATTAAAATCAGAAACTCCCATATATGATGTTGTTATAATTCTTAGCTTGTGATCTTCGGTAAATCCTTCTAACGCATCTCAAATAAGCCTAAATCCACTATACTTAATAAAATATATAAGCAGATCGATTCTATCAGAAGTTTTTATCTCTCTAATTCACTTTTAAGAGTTGTTCCAATTGTGACGGCTAATAGTGATGACGTTGCAATTGATGTCAATAACCTATTTTTATTTAGTTTATCAAATCCTTCTTTATTCTCATGAACCACCAACCATTAATTTCCATGCTCTTCACTTATTCCAAATCCTTCAATTTGAAATATTTTCAACAATTCTTTTAATATAAATAAACGTTTTTCTTTGTCGCTAGTGGCCATGTATTTTCTAATATTGTATTATATTTCATAATTTAAAGCCATTTTATAATTGATAATTGGATTTATAAATTTGTTCACTCACTTGACTTTATCTTCTTATCAATATATCATATTTTATTAGGAGTGATTATATGGACTTACATGCATTGATAAACCAAAAATCTTTAGACAAACTTTCTGACGAGGAATTAATTGCATTATTTGAAGATGTAAATGAGTTTAACCAAGCTGTTTATGACTTTGCAATCTCTTATGAAAGTTCCAAAAAATTATGGAGACTCTGATAAATTGTCTATGATTGAAGCGCACATTATCTATAATATTTTCAAATCTCCTGGTATAAACGCCATTGAATTAAATGAAATATGGAATGTCTCCAAGGCATATATTTCTAAAATTATAAATAAACTAGAAAGTGATGGATATATTTATAGAGAAATAAATCCTGAAAATAAAAGAAAATATGATTTATATTTGACAAAAAAAGGTGAGATTTTTAATAAAAAACATATGATACATGATATCGAATCGACAATTTTTACAACAACTTTCTTATCTCAAGATTTCAGTCTTGATGAAATTGCAAAATCAAGAATTTTTTTGAGGAAGTATAAAGATGCTATTGAAAAAGAATAATCCAAATAAATTAAGTCCCCCGGATAACCCGGAGGACTTGCTTTATATATACTTATGTTTCTTTAAAACTTCTTCTAGTCTCATTAAATTTTCGGTTAAATATTTCTTAGGTAAACCAATATTAATTCTCATATGTCTTTCTCCGCCGTATCCATATTCGGAACCTAAATTCACATAGCACTTTGCCTCATCAAGCAATTCACACATTTTATTTTCATCAATTCCCATCTTTTCATATGAAATCCAGACCAAAAAACTAGCCTGTGGAACTACGTATGAAAATAAATTATTGTACTTTTCTAAAAAGTTCACTAAAACTCTTAAATTTTCCTTTATTACTTCTGTCACTTCTTCTATCCAAGCCTGACCATTAGTATAAGCTGATTGAGTTGCTACCATCCCTAAAACATTAGCTCTTTCCAATCCAATTTTCTCGTTGGCAACAATAAATCTGCTCCTTATCTTTTCATTAGCTATTATTATGTTTGAGCATTGAAGTCCGGCAATGTTAAATGTCTTTGATGCTGCTGTACAAATTATAGAGTTATCCAAAACTCCACTTGAAATAGTGCCTATAATCCTGTGCTTCTTCTCGCTCAACATTATATCTGAATGAATTTCATCGCTCACTATCATTAGACCGTTATCAATACATATTCTCCCCAACTTTTCTAATTCTTCAACGTCCCAAACTCTTCCCGACGGATTATGTGGGCTACAGAATAAAATAAGTTTTGCTTGTTTAGCTTGTTTTTCTAAAAGTTCAAAATCAATAAAATAATTTCCATCATTAAAAATCATTGGACATTCAGAAACTTGTCTATCTTGACCTTTAACTACATCATAAAACGGTGGATAAATAGGAGTCATAATGATAACTTTCTCTCCAACATTTGTAAATTCTCCAACAGCAGTTGCTAATGCTGAAACAACTCCTGGAGTTGTAAATATCCATTCTTGTCTTATATTAAAACCATGGTGTGACTTAAAAAATTCTACAACGCTCTCTAAATATTCTTTTGTAGGTCTTGAATAACCTAAGACTTGTTCGCTTATATATCCGGTTAAGTCATTTCTAATTTCCTTGCATAATTCGAAATCCATATCTGCAGTAGACATCGGCAACACAAAATCCTCTTCTGTATTATTTACCTTTAACCACTTGCTTGGGTTTGATTTTCTTCTATCTACTGCTGAACTAAAATTATATTTCATATTTACTCCTCTCAATAATTTAGTAATTTATCCGCAACATCTCTCATTTCTTTAGTCCAACCTTGTAACCCACCGGTGTGTATAAATAAAATATTTTCAAAATCTGAATTTTTTATCTCTTCAAGCATCCCGATAAAACCCTTCCCTGTATAACAAGGGTCAAAAATTATTCCCGTTTCTTTTGATATATCTATATAGGCTTGAATTTCTTTTTCTGTATATTTTCCATAACCTAAGCCAATGTAATCATCAACTATATTTATCCCATTGAAATCTGTAATATTACAGTTCATACCTTTTAATATTTCAACTATTACTTTTTTAAAATGTTCACTTGACTCGCTAACACTTATACCAAAAATTTCTTTGTTTGACTTATTTTTGTAATTGCCATACCAAAGACCTGCATATGTTCCACCTGAACCAGTTGTCGAAAATATTGCATCGAATTTAACCCCCAAGCTTTTTTCTTGGTCTATTATTTCATCAAAACAAGCTTGGTATCCTAACGCTCCAACTGATGTAGAAGCTCCAACCGGCATATAGTAGGCTTTATGCCCATTGTCATTTAAATTTTGTATCAACTCTTCTACATATGTTTCTCTTTCAGATGATTCTTTTATTACATGAATTTTAGCACCCAATAATTTGTCTAAAAAATAGTTTCCTTCGTTATTTCCAACTTCACCAACTAATACTAAATGACAATCCAAACCAAGTTTAGCTGAAGCTGCAGCAGTTGCTCTACAATGATTTGATTGAATAGCTCCAGTTGTTATAATTGTATCAGCACATTGATTTATAGCGTCTTGCATAGTGTATTCCAATTTTCTAATTTTATTTCCGGATACTTCAGTACCCGTGAAATCATCGCGCTTTATATAAATATTTTTTTTATATTTTTTGCTTAATGACTCGATTTTTTCAATTGGTGTCGGTAGATTTGCCAAATTTATTTTATTCACTCGCCACATCCTTCTTTCTTATCCAATTTTTGCCTTCAACAATTCTTGTTACCATCATTGAAGCTATTGTATCTCCACTTGCATTTGCCATTGTAGCTGCAGGATCCACTAAAAATCCAATCGTTGCAATAATCGGGAATGACTCAGGAGGAAAATTAAATAGTGATACTATTAACATTTCCCCAACTAATCCACCTCCTGGCGCCCCTGATAATACAAATGCACTCAATATAGCCACCATCATAGACTTAGCATACACATCTATTCCCGTATAGGGAATTCCATAAATTCCAAATAAAAATGCTATTTTAAATATGGACGAAATAACTGAACCGTCCATATGCATTGTACAACCTAATGGAAGTATAATATCGGATATATCTTCAGACACTCCTATATTATTACAAGCATTCTTGTTAACTGGTAGAGTTGCCACAGAAGATTGAGTTGCAAAAGATGTTACCATTGGTTTTATTATATTTTTAGACATCCTTCTCACACCTATCTTACCACCAGCAAAGTAAGCATACAAAGGGAAAAATATTACTACATAAATAATTATCAAAGGATAATATACTGCCAGTAACCTTCCATAATTCCCAATAAGTTCCGGTCCAAACTCTCCAACTAAATTTGCAAAATAAGCTCCTAATCCAATTGGCGCAAGCTTCATAATAAAAGAAATAATAGTCATAATAACATTATTTAAATTATTTAGTAATTTGCCTACAAGGCTGTCTTTTCCTCCGTTTTTACTTACAGCCAAGCCCAGCATTATAGAGAACACGATAATTGCCAACATGTTTTTTCTGCTTAATATTTCAGGAAAATCACTTACAGTTAAAGTTTCAACTACCATGTCTCCTGCAGATTTATTTCAACACCTTGCTCAGCAGCCATTTCAAAGTTCATAGACCCTGGATCTACAATATTAAAAATATTTAAAGTCCCAAAACTAACTATACCTGCGAATAGACCTGTAACTACAAATATCAACATTGTCCAAGTTAATATTTTACCTAATCTCTTCATGTCTATCATATTGCCAACCGCAGTTGATATAGAAACTAACACCATAGGAGCAACTATTGTAAACATCAAATTTAGAAAATATCTCCTAAAGGTTTTAACACTGTCGCCTTTTCACCAAACACTAAACCTATAATAGCCCCTAACACAATACCACCTATAAGTAATAATAAAGATAAATCTCTCTTTTTACTAACTTTCTCAGTCATAAAACCCCTCCAAAAAGTATCTATTGTGAACTGTTCACTTAGTTAACTATTTTCAGTCTAGCACGGTAATGTTTTCCTGTCAATCATTTTATTATTTAATCTTATTCTAATAAAATCCCGTTGCTTTGAGTAATCATCTGTCCACTTACCTTTTCTCGTAACCATAAAGCTAATCTTTAATGCTATAATTAGCTCAAGGAAATAATATTAAAAAAATATCTACTATAAATTAATGACTTAAAAGGAGAAAATTATGGAAGTTAAACAAATTTTAAAAAAATATTTTGGCTATGATAATTTTAGATCTGGACAAGAAGATTTAATAAACAATATTTTAAATGGGAAAGATGTTTTGGGTGTACTACCCACAGGCGGCGGAAAATCTATATGCTACCAAATTCCCGCAATGCTGATTGATGGTTTAACTATATTTATCTCACCACTTATTGCCCTAATGAAAGATCAAGTCGATGACTTAAGGCTAAAGGGAATCCCGGCAAGACTTATGAATTCCAGTCAAGATTTCACCCAAACCGGCGAAGTTAAAAATGAAATTGAAAATGGAAATATAAAACTCTTATACATAGCTCCTGAAAGATTAGAAAATGTTTTTTTCACGCAATGGGCTAAAAATCTCAACATCTCGCAAATAGTTGTTGATGAAGCGCATTGTATTTCACAATGGGGTCATGACTTCAGACCTTCTTACAGAACAATTTCTTCTTTTATACAAAATCTTAATATAAGACCGGTAGTTTCAGCATTTACGGCAACAGCAAATCAATTAGTCAGAAAAGATATAATCAACCAGCTTGATCAAGTAGAGCCTTTTATTCATGTATCCAGCTTCGACAGACCAAATATCTATTTTGCCGTTGAAGAACCTAAAGATAAAAAGAAAGGTTACTTGAACTATTGGATAAATGTCAATCTCAAATAATTTATGCTCAACTAGAAAACTTGTAGATGAAATAAAAGATTTTCTTCAAGATAGAGGATATTCGGTCGGGAAATACCATGCCGGTATAGATATTACGCAAAGAAATGCCATTCAAAATGCATTTTAAAAGATGAAATTTCAATAATGGTTTGTACTAATGCTTTTGGAATGGGCATAGATAAACCTGACGTAAGACAAGTTATTCACTACAATATGCCAAAAGACATTGAGTCATACTATCAAGAGGCAGGTAGAGCCGGCAGAGATGGAGAACCTGCAAATGCAATCCTCTTATTTTCCCCACAAGATATAGTAACTAATAAATTCTTAATAAAATCTAATAATGACAATTATTCATATAAAAAACTCGAACAAATGATTGCCTATTGCTATTCAACTAAGTGTTTACGTTGGCAAATAATTAATTATTTTGATAAAAATACCCATGACAAGTGCAATAACTGCTCTGTTTGCTTAAATAAAACAGAAATTGAATCCAGAACAATTGATGCTCAAAAAGTTTTGTCCTGTATAGTTCGTATGGATCAAAACTTTGGAATGGACTTGGTTTCTTTAGTTTTAAAAGGATCTTCTAACCATAAAGTACTTAACTGGAATTTCGATAAATTATCCACCTATGGAATCATGAATAATCTTAGTCGTGATGAAATTAAAATATAATATCTAAACTTATCTCAGACAAATATCTTGTTCTTGGAAGACATCGAGAATTGAGATTAACTAAATCATCCGTCAACCTATTACAAGGCGAAGAGGAGTTTTACATGATTAAAAAGAAAACTCCAAAAGCAAACAACAAAACTTCTATAATAAAAGAAATTTATCCTCCATTGATGCCGAACTATTTGAAAATTTAAGATATTTAAGAAATTCTATAGCAGAAGAAGAAAATGTTCCGCCTTATGTGATACTGCATAATTCACATTTGAAAAATCTAGCCATTATGAAGCCTCAAACAATGAGAGAATTTAAAGAGATGCCTGGATTTGGCGAAACTAAAATAAGAAAATATGGTAAAAGATTTCTTGAATTGATCTTAGATTTTGTTAAAGACGTCGATTTAACACAAAATAAGTACGATAATTATTCCATTCCTCAAGAAAATAGTATAAAGAAAAAATCATTCTCAAACTCTTTCAAACGTTCAGCCATGCTATTTAAAGAAGGTATGTCTATAGAAGAAATTGCCATTCAACGAAATATAACTTCCGAAACTGTACTTAAACACCTAGACATTGCTCAAAAAACAGGATATCTTGAAAATATAAATTTTAATTTGGATAAAAATGTAAGAAATGAAATATTTAAAGCGATTGAACGCTTGGGTTACTCAAAATTAAAGCCAATAAAAGAAGCTGTAAACGAAAATATCTCCTATAATCAAATAAAAATGGCTGTAATCGAATATAGACAAAATAAATAGATGAGCTTTTTAGTTATGCAATTATATTAAAGTTTGATTAAAATAATTCCTTATTTTTATATACTCGAGATGGTAGATTGGTTGAAGAATGCAATTTCCAGTAATTATATTCGCGAAAATATATACTTAAATTGGATATTATTCTTTAAATAAAAAGTAGAAGATGTATATAATAACTCTAGATAAACAAAGTATCTATTTCAAATATCCGGAAGGAATAGGAAAATGTACATTCTTATATTGACATTACACTTGTACCTTGCGATGGTAGATGCATCTAGCAAGTGGGCCACTAGAATAAGGGCTGGGATAAGATATTGTCGCAATTAACAATATTTTTTGAAGGCAGAATCTAATTTTTTGCCTTCACCATAATAAAAAAATTGAATTTTCTTGTCACATATGTTTGACAACTCTAGACAGTTTTTTATATAATCAAAAGTTTATAGTTGCATTTGATGATAATTTTAGATATTGTTACAATAAGTATTATTCAAACTTTTGAAAAATTTTTTATATTTCTATATATAAAAATCTTCTAAATACACTACACTTAGCTCTTATATTTGTTGCTTGATTCCAAGTTTCTGAATCTATTTTACAAATATAACAACATTTCTATAATTGTTTTTAAATCTCTAACCCAGAGGCTGATAAGCTTAATTGTAATGAATGTTCACTATCATTTTTAATTAAATTATTTATGTTATAATATTATCAGTAATAAATTATTTGGAGGTTAGAATGATAGATTTACCAAATTGCCCACAGTGTGGAGAAGGCTACACATACAAAGATAATCATTTATATGTTTGTCCTATGTGTTTTCATGAGTGGACAGATGCAGATATGGAAGCTGCTGAACTTGCTAGCAAAACATTTGATTTTAACGGAGCTGAATTAGCAGATGGCGATTCAGTTACTACAATAAAAGAATTACCATTAGGCAAAGATAGATTAAAACAAGGAACTAAAGCTACTAAATTAAAATTCTTAAACCTGAAGTAAATGGTCACGACATTGAAGCTACTGTAGATGGAGTTGGTAGAATTTATCTAAAATCAAAATTGGTCAAGAAAATATAAGAATAAATAACTCGGAATGCTCCGAGTTTATTTTTTTATATTTTAGTCTGAATATATGATTTGATGAACTAGTTAATTTCACTTTCTTCTTAAATTTTATATTTTTTAACATATGAATAAAGCAAACCCCGTATAAAAATTTTTACAATACATACTTTAATTTTTGACTCTCAACTTAATCAAATTAACATAGATTATACTAATAGTCTTGCTGAGGATTTTTAACCTCTTGAATTTATAATCTTATTCAAACCCAATAATTATCATAGCATATTTGTTTATTTTACAAATTATCAGTATCTATTAAGTTTCTAAAATCTGGTGTCTTTATACCTAGTTTTTGAGTTTTTAATCTCAAAACAATATCAGTGTTTATACTACAGTAAGAGTGTTTTTGGGGACACACATTATTCATCCAACATCAACTTTCCCTGTTTAGCTTTATCCTTAAGACGTTTCATCTGTTCTTTTTCTATCTGTTGAATATTTTTCTCTGGAACTGGTAAAAATCTTCTGGCCCACCTATTTTCTCAATGGCACCTCTCACTTCTTTTCCTACTGAATAATGCACTTTTGTTGCTGCATATGCACCCTCAACTTTGTCTTTCCTTAGCTTTTCTTCTGTCTGTGAAATTCTAAATTCGCAATGAGTTCACTTCCCATGTAATCCAAAATCTTTTGTCTTGCAGCTAGACCTTCCTAGAATGTATCTTCTACATCTAATCCGCCATACACCCATATATCCAGCATTTTGGAATATAGCGAATTCTTCGTTTGTGATAACTCCCGCATCATGTGCTGTTTCAACTAAAATCTGATTCCATTGTTTAATATCACCTCGAACAACAAGCCGTCTTCTATCCTCATCAAGCTGATTAAAATGATCCGCTAGCTCTTGACGATATGTTTGTATAGCAAAGTAGGTTTGTCCAAGTGCAATAACTTCTTTTCTAGGATCACCATTTGCACAATCAAATAGCATATCTTGTAAGTTCATAATCTTTAATAGACTTGCTTGTAGCACCAGCTTCTACGATTTTGCTGGCCTCAGCAAAATCGTATGTTACTTCATGCCCACTATTTTCACAAGCAATCATAGCCTTATCAATTACCTTTTTGAAAATTACGCCATTGATAGTAATCAAGTACAGCAGAAAGTTCTCTTGCACTCCAATACTCACTTCCATCTTTTCTGATATGTTTAATATCTTCAAATTTTTATATTCTTTTGCTTTTAAATTTGGCATAAACTTACCTCTTGCTATTTCTATAGTAACTATCTTATACATAAACTATCTTTCTATATCTCTATATTTTTCGATTCTGTTACCATGTATATCCTTCCATTCAACCCATCCATTATTAGATTTTCCGATAATTATCCAACCTGCGCTCGATGGATTAACACATACAATGTCTTCTTGTAATATATTATTTACTATATTTGCATTTCGTCTAATAGAAGAAATATACCCTTTCCCAGTATTTCCACAAATACTTCCTTTTAAAACTGTAAATATACCATCTTCTACTTTTGCTTTACCATAAACTTTACCAAAACCTTTAATATTACGGTTTAATACATATTCCCCATCTGGAACAAACCCATTATCTGACTTAAGTTTTATTTCTTCTGTTGATTCCTTAAATACTTCCTTTTTACTCTTATCTTTTGGATAAATCTGCTTACCATCTAAAGAAGATAATAACGATTTTGCTATTTCTATATCTAAAGCAAATAGTTCTGTATTAACAATCCTACTTTTACTAAAAAATCATGTATAAGCTTTTCTTTCTCGTCATATCCATCCACTATAGCAAATTCTCTTTTTAGCCCTGTAATATTAGCGTATCCATTACTTTCTAAAAATCTCATTCTATTTTCAAATTGGTCATTTCTGGTTTTACCAATCTT